>NZ_JBHVEE010000002.1:0-42500 GCF_042802415.1 Streptomyces sp. NPDC057486
CGACTAGGGCGTGTGCCGGAAGTCCCGCCGTCCGCCCGAAGGGTGGGCGGCGGGACTTCCGACACACGCCCCGAGGGCTGTCCCGTAATCCCTGGCGGGCGCACGACGACAGGAGGACCCCAGGTCCTGTCGTCACACCGCCGCACGACGCCCGACACGCACGCACCGGACGCCGCGAGGCCGCCCTTCGGGCGACGACGGCAGTGTGACGACAGGACCTCCGCGAGGGATCAGTCGACCTCGGCGACCGCCTGCGCGAACTGCGCCGCGTACAGCCGGGCGTAGGCCCCCTGCGCCTCCAACAGCTCCTCGTGCGTGCCCTGTTCGACGATCGACCCGTTCTCCATCACGAGGATGACGTCCGCGTCCCGGATGGTGGAGAGTCGGTGCGCGATCACGAAGCTCGTACGGCCGTGCGCCAGCCGGGCCATCGCCTTCTGGATCAGCACCTCGGTACGGGTGTCGACGGAGCTCGTCGCCTCGTCGAGCACCAGGATCACCGGGTCGGACAGGAACGCCCGCGCGATGGTGATCAGCTGCTTCTCACCCGCGCTGACCCCGGAGCCCTCGTCGTCGATCACCGTGTCGTAACCGTCCGGCAGGGTACGGATGAAGCGGTCGGCGTGGGCCGCCCTCGCCGCCTCCTCGATCTCCTCGCGGGTGACCTCGCGCGAAGCGCCGTACGCGATGTTGTCCGCGATCGAACCGCCGAACAGCCAGGTGTCCTGCAGGACCATGCCGATCCCCGACCGCAGCTCGTCGCGCGACATCTTCGCCACGTCGACACCGTCGAGAGCGATCCGGCCGCCCGTCACCTCGTAGAAGCGCATGAGCAGGTTGACCAGCGTCGTCTTGCCGGCACCGGTCGGGCCGACGATCGCGACCGTGTGGCCCGGCTCGACATTCAGCGACAGGTCCTCGATGAGCGGCTTGTCGGGGTCGTAGCGGAAGGACACCTTCTCCAGCGAGACTCTGCCGAGCAATTCCGCCGGACGCTCACCCGTCCTGGGGTCGGCGTCCTGCTCCTCGGCGTCGAGCAGTTCGAAGATCCGCTCGGCGGACGCGACACCCGACTGCACCAGGTTCGCCATCGACGCGACCTGCGTCAGCGGCATCGAGAACTGTCGCGAGTACTGGATGAACGCCTGGACGTCACCGATCGACAGCGAACCCGACGCCACCCGCAGACCACCGACGACGGCGATCAGCACATAGTTCAGGTTCGACACGAACATCATCAGCGGCTGCATGATCCCGCTGTTGAACTGCGCCTTGAAGCTCGCCTCGTACAGCGCGTCGTTCTGCTCGGCGAAGTCCCTCGCGGACTCCTCCTGCCGTCCGAAGACCTTCACCAGGGTGTGCCCGGTGTACATCTCCTCGATATGGGCGTTGAGCTTGCCCGTCACCTTCCACTGCTGCACGAACTGCGGCTGCGACCGCTTGCCGACGCGGGTCGCCACGACCACCGACAGCGGGACCGTCACCAGCGCGACCAGCGCCAGCAGCGGCGAGATCCAGAACATCATGACCAGCACGCCGATGATGGTCAGCAGGGAGTTGATGAGCTGACCCATCGTCTGCTGCATCGTCTGCGAGATGTTGTCGATGTCGTTGGTCGCCCGGCTGAGCACCTCGCCGCGCTTGGCCCGGTCGAAGTAGGACAGCGGCAGCCGGGACAGCTTCGTCTGGATGTCCTCGCGGATCTGGAACACGACCCGGTTGATCACCCGGATCGACAGCCGTGTCGACACCAGCATCAGCAGACCGGCACCGACGTAGATCGCCAGCGCGGTCAGCAGCACGTTCCCCACCGCACTGAAGTCGATGCCCTGCCCGGGGGTGAAGTCGACCCCGGAGAGCATGTCGGCGAGGCCGCTGTTGCTCTTGCGCAGGCCCTCGACAGCCTGCTCCTTGGTCGTTCCCTCGGGCATCCGCCGGCCGATGACGCCGGCGAACACCAGGTCGGTCGCCTTGCCGAGGATCTTCGGCCCGACGACCGAGAGCCCGACGCTCAGCGCACCGGCCACCAGCATCACGTACAGCGTGGCCTTCTCCGTCGCGAAGCGCTTCAGCAGCCGCTTCGAGGACCCCTTGAAGTCCATGGACCGGTCGGTCGGCGCCCCGCCCGCCATCATGCGTCCGCCAGGACCGGCCATTACGCGGCCTCCGCTTCCGTCAGCTGGGAGAGCACGATCTCCCGGTAGGTCTCATTGCCGTCCATCAGCTCGTGATGGGTACCGGACCCGACGACCCGGCCCTCGTCGAGCACCAGGATCCGGTCCGCGTCACGGATGGTGGACACCCGCTGCGCCACTATCACCACGGTCGCCTCGGCCGTCTCCCGTGACAGCGCCCCCCGCAGCGCGGCATCCGTCGCGTAGTCGAGGGCGGAGAACGAGTCGTCGAAGAGATAGATCTCCGGCCGCTGCACCAGCGTTCTCGCGATCGCGAGCCGCTGCCGCTGCCCGCCGGAGACATTGGTGCCGCCCTGCGCGATCGGCGCGTGCAGTCCGTGCTCCAGCTTCTCGACGAACTCCTTGGCCTGCGCGACCTCCAGCGCGTGCCACAGCTCCTCGTCGGTCGCGTCCGGGTTTCCGTACCGCAGATTCGTCGCGACCGTCCCGGAGAACAGATACGGCTTCTGCGGAACCAGACTCACCGTCTTCGCCAGCAGCGTCGGCTCCAGCGTCCGTACGTCCGTTCCGTCGACCAGCACCTGACCGTCCGTCACGTCGAGCAGCCGCGGTACGAGACCGAGCAGCGTCGACTTCCCGCTGCCCGTCGACCCGATGATCGCGGTCGTCTCGCCGGGCCGTGCCACCAGATCCACCGACCGCAGCACCGGCTCCTCGGCGCCCGGGTAGCGGAAGTCCACACCCCGCACCTCCAGATGACCGTGGGCGCGCAGCTCCCGCACCGGCTTGACCGGCGGCACGACGCTCGAATCGGTCTCCAGGACCTCCTGGATGCGCTCGGCACACACCTCGGCGCGCGGCACCATCATGAACATGAAGGTGGCCATCATCACCGACATGACGATCTGCATCAGGTAGGAGAGGAACGCGGTCAGCGCGCCGATCTGCATCCCGCCGCTGTCGATCCGGTGCGCACCGAACCAGACCACGGCGATCGACGACACGTTCACGACCGTCATCACGGTCGGGAACATCAGCGCCATCAGACGCCCGGTGGAGAGCGCCACATCGGTCAGCTCGGTGTTGGCGCCACGGAACCGCTTCTCCTCGTACGGGTCCCGCACGAAGGCGCGGATGACCCGGTTGCCGGTGATCTGCTCACGCAGCACCCGGTTCACCGTGTCGAGCCGCTCCTGCATCGTGCGGAACAGCGGCCGCATCCGCCGCACGATGAGACCCACCGCGATGCCGAGGACCGGCACCACCGCGAGCAGCACCGCCGACAGCGGAACGTCCTGGCCGAGGGCCAGGATGATGCCGCCGACACACATGATCGGCGCCGAGACCATCATGGTGAAAGTCATCAGGACCAGCATCTGGACCTGCTGGACGTCATTGGTCGTACGGGTGATCAGCGAGGGCGCCCCGAAGCGGCCGACCTCACGTGCCGAGAACGACTGAACCCGGTCGAAGACCGACGCCCGGACGTCCCGGCCGAGTGCGGCCGCGGTGCGCGCACCGTAGAAGACCGCCCCCATGTTGCAGACGACCTGGGCGACGGAGACGGCGATCATGATGCCGCCGTACTCCAGGATGTAGCCCGTGTCCCCCTCGACGACACCGTTGTCGATGATGTCGGCGTTGAGCGAGGGGAGATAGAGGGTGGCGCAGGTCTGCAGCAGCTGGAGCGCCACCAGCAGCACGATCGGTTTCTTGTACGGGCCGAGGTAGCCCCGCAGGAGTTTTATGAGCACGCGTGTCTCTCGGAGTCGGCAGAGGTCGGGAGTCGACTCATTTTCCGGCAAGGCTCGGTGCGACCGCGAACGTTTTTCCTCAAGCCCAGGTCAAGAACGAGACCCGGTCCACCCGCCGGAGACCGAACCTCCGACCGCGGACCGGCCTGGTGACCGAGAGCGCCCGGTTCAGAGCGCGGAGCCGAACGCGCCGGGGTGGAGCTGGTCCCGCGTGGCCGTGTACTGCTGCCGCACCGCCTGGCCGACCGGCAGTTCCTCGCCCGGCTCCAGCACCTGCGCCGCCGCACCCTGCCAGGCCGGGGGAGTCCGCGGATCGAGCGTCCCCCGAGAGACCCCGAGCGCCCAGGCCGCCTGCCGGGCGGCGCCCAGCGCCGCGTACTCGGCCGGCTGCGGCACGACGACCTGTGTACCGAACAGCGCGGGGGCAAGACCCTGCACGGCCGGCAGTTCGGCCGCCGCCCCCAGCAGGAACACCCGACGCACCTCGACCCCACGGCCGCGCAGCACATCGAGCGCGTCGGCCAGCGAGCACAGCATCCCTTCGAACGCCGCCCGCGCCAGATGCTCCGGCTTCATCGACTCACGCCGCAGCCCGCTCAGCGTGCCCGCCGTGTGCGGCAGATGCGGGGTGCGCTCGCCCTCCAGATAGGGCAGGAGCACGAGCCCGGAGGCGCCCGGCGTCGACTTCAGCGCCAGCGCGGACAGCTCCTCCAGGCTCTCCAGCCCCAGCATCTCGGCGGAGCCCCGCAGAGCACGCACCGCATTGAGTGTGTGCACGACCGGCAGATGCATCCCGGTGGCATCCGCGAACGACGTGATGATCCCGGTCGGATCGGACAGCGCCTCGTGGTGCACCGCCATCACCGAGCCGGAGGCTCCGAGCGACACGACCGCGTCGCCGACCCCCACCCCGAGCCCGAACGCCGCCGCCATCGTCTCGCCGGTCCCGGCCGAGATCAGCAGTCCCTCGGGCGTCGTCCCGGCCGTGTCGGAGGGACCGAGCACCTCCGGCAGCGTCGCCTGCTGTCCGAGTGCGAGCTCCACCAGATCGGGCCGGTACGAACCGGTCCCGGCCGACCAGTACCCCGTCCCGGACGCGGCACCGCGATCGGTGGTCCGCCGGCTCGGCCGGCCCAGCAGCTGCCACACCAGCCAGTCGTGCGGCTGAAGCACCGCGGCGACCCGCTGCGCCGCATCCGGCTCGCTCCGCGCCAGCCACCGCAGCTTCGACACCGGCTGGGCGGCCTGCGGGACAGCCCCGACCGCCTCGGCCCAGGCCTGCCGCCCGCCGAGCCCGTCGATCAGATCGGCCGCGGCGACCTGCGCCCGCTTGTCATTGCCGAGCAGCGCCGGACGGACGAGATTGCCCTGCTGGTCCAGCGGCACCAGACCGTGCTGCTGCGCGGAGACCCCGATGGCCTGCACACCTTCGAGCAGCCCGCCGGTGGCCGCCTCACCGAGTGAGAGCAGCCACGCCTGCGGGTCCACCTCGGTGGCCTTCGCCTCGACGGGATGTGCGGCGTACCCCTGCCGGAGCACGGCACCCGTGTCCGCGTCGCAGACGACGATGTGTGTGAAGGCCGAAGAACTGTCCAAGCCGGCGACTATGCCCATGGGGAGATTCTGCCGCACCGCCGGACCGTTCCCGTACGGGAGGAGGACCCGCCGGCCCGCTCACGTGTTGCTGGTGCCCCAGTCGTCCTCGGTGCCCTGCCCCTGGCCCCGCTCCCGCAGTGACCGCACCCGCTCGGCCACCGAGGCGGGCACCTTCTCCCCTACTTTGTCGCTCACCGCGTGGTACGCCTTGCCGGCGAACTCGCGGCCGCTCTGCGCCGCGGACTCGGCACTGTTGCGCACGGCCGGATTCTGGGCGAACTGGCGTGCGGACTTCTTCAGCTGCTCGTAGCGCTCGCGTCCGGCCCGTGTGCCGAGTACGTAACCGAGGGCCAGTCCGGCGATGAACGTGAGCCGGTACCGCATGGCTGCCACCCTTCTCCTGCTCCGTGCCTGCTCCGTGCGACGTGTGCTGCCCGCCTACCCGTCGGCAACCGAGATCACCCCGGGCGATACCGATTGGCGGAGCACCCCCCTGCTTGCGCTAATGTATGTGTCGCAGCGAACGCGCGCCGCCCGGCAGCAGCCAGGCAGGTATGGTTCGGTGCAAACGCAGCAATCCCCTGTAGCTCAATTGGCAGAGCAGCCGGCTGTTAACCGGCAGGTTACTGGTTCGAGTCCAGTCGGGGGAGCGCGATCCCCTGTAGCTCAATTGGCAGAGCATTCGGCTGTTAACCGGAGGGTTACTGGTTCGAGTCCAGTCGGGGGAGCGGAACGGAAGAGGGCCCTTCGGGGTCCTTTTTCGCGTGCCGGATCGGAGTCGGCGCCGGCCCGGCACGGACTCTTTCGCGTCTGATTTCCGCTGTTCGGAACCGGGCAGCGGCCGACTCTGTCTTCATGGTCATGCGAAGCCGACCATCCGGAGCGAGAGATCGTATGACCGGCTATGCTGCGGCAGACGGCGCGCACACATGTACGCGCCACGCCGAAAAGGGGCGGTAGCTCAGCCGGTTAGAGCAGCGGACTCATAATCCGTCGGCCGTGGGTTCGAGTCCCACCCGCCCCACGCCCACTGTTCCTGGCGGAAACGTTTGACCTGGAACAACGCGTAGGCCCCCGCGTCAGCGGGGGCCTTTTCGTGCCCCTCGTGATCGCTCGCTCGCCCCATGCTTGCCCGAAGTGTTGACGGAGTGAGTGAGGCGCGCCGGTGGCTTCCCTCGAACAGCGGGTCGCACTGCGCGCTTCGCCCCTGCTCTACAGAAGGCAGACGTCCGGAAGCAGTGGGAGGTGGAGGTCGATGAGACCGTCACACTCGTCCGGCTTCTGAGGCGCTGTCGGCTCCTCCGTCGGCCCCGGCGTAGGAGGAGGCGGCGGCGTCGTGGTGGGGGAGGCGCTCGGGCCGGGCGCAGCGGTCCCGGCCGGGCCGGGTGCAGCCGTCTCGCTCGGGGCGAGGTTGCCTTCGGCGGGCTCGGCCCGGTCCTCGTCGCCGGAAGCGGGTGTACTGCTGGTCCCGGGGGAGGGCTCCCCCTCGGTGGAGGCCACCGACTGGCCCTCGCCGGAAGCCGCCGACCGGGGGCCGGAGAAGGGGCGCGCGTCGCTGTCGTCATGGGTGACGGCTGTACCGTCCCCTTCTTCGGCGGGGCTGCGCTCCGCGTCTCGACTGTCCCCCTTCTCGTCCTGGCCGGCGCCCGGGACGGGGCCCGGGGCAGTGGCGGGCGGCGCGGCGTTGGCCGTTTGGGGTGCGCCCCCGCCTGACGTCAGGACGAGCGCGCCGGCGACGGCGACGGAGGCGGCGGTCACCGTCATTGTGGCCGCGCGATGTCCTCTCCAGACGGGCCGGGCCAGGTCACCGAAGGAGGGGGGAAGGGCGGGTGGGCCGCCGCCGATGCGGAGCGCAAGGTGCCGCTTGCTGCGGACGGGGTCCGGCTGCTCCGCGGCGTCATCGGCAGGGAGGACGGCCGTTCGTCCAAGGGTGATTGCCGCAATCCTCTGCGCGGCCACCTCTGCGCGCAGCAGGGTGGTGATCTCTCGATTTCTCCGGTGCGCCCTGTGGAGGAGGAATGCCGCCAGGACGACGGCCCCCAGGATTCCGGCCAGCAAGACCTCTGCCACAGTTGCCCTCTCAAGACACTGGATCGTGACCTTGGGTGCATACTCGTGTGCCCACGGTAACTCTTTCCGGGGATATTTGAATCCGTGACCTTTCTGTGACCGGGGTCGCCCGGCCCCGGCCTCGTTCATCCGGCCGACGGTGAGCCGAAGCGCGAGCTCCGGCTGATGTGCGACGACATCAAGCCCCGGCTCGGTGGGTCAGTGCTGGGAGATCGGTCAGCCGCCGGGTGATCGGGGATGGGGGCTCCTCGCCCGGGTCCGGCTGCCCGGCGGAGCGGAACTCATGCCCTATGGGCCCCGTCATCCGGTCGCCCACGGCCTCCGTTGATACCGGACGTGCGACGTCACACGTTCAATCTCGGTAGCCCAGGGTGAGTGACTGCCCCGGCGGCCAGGTGACTGGTCGCCGGGGCGGTGTCGTCCGTGCGCTCGGTCGGTTCGCCGCCCGCGTCGCGCCCTGGGTGGTGGGGGCCTTGAAGTCGTCCCTGCTCCTCGATGCGGTTTTCCGGCGCTCGATGCGCTCCCGCGTCGGCTGCGCTGCGGTGAAGTCCGATCGATTGGTGACGTATTGCCCGCGCGAACCGGATCGTGATGCCGATGCGGCGATACGGTCCGAGAGCCCAGGGTCTGCGTCGACGGGGATGCGGTCGGAGTCCCGTTGTCTTTTGGGTCGTCAGAAACCCTGTGTGCAGGCATGGTTGGCGTGGATCGCGGTGTGTGCCCCAAGGGGAAAGCGGTATGCCGGATGAATATGCGATTGGCATATTCATGCTTCGTCAGGTGTGCGGATGCTGCGTCGGGTGTCGGTCGCCGTGGCGAGGCCCCGTCAGGGCGGTTGGGTGTGGGTTCTGTACGGTCCGCCGGTGGGTCGTACAGGAGGTGTGCTGGAGTGTCATGCCCCGCAATCCCTTGAGAATCCTGGGCATTCCGTAAGTTTCGCCCGTATCCGTCCTTGCCCGACTTGTTGGCGGTTGGGGGTAGTCGTAATGTCGGAAGTGCCGCAGTTGGAGCAAGGGGCGGCACATCAACGTTCGTAAGGAGCTGGAGATGAACGCACGTAGCATCTTCCGCGGAGGCTTCGGCGGAGACGGCGGATACGGCGGCGGATACGGCGGCGGATACGGCGGATTCGGCGGCGGATATGGTCGCGGATTCGGCGGCCGCGGATTCGGTCGCGGATTCGGCCGCCGCGGATTCGGTCGCGGATTCGGCCGCGGATACGGCCGCGGCGGCGGGTGGTGCGGCTACTAACCGCACATCCCCCCATCCCCACTGCTTCGAGGCTGGCTCGCGCACCCGCGCGGGTCCGCCTCGAAGTGTGGGGGCCTGCGTCTATGGCGACGGACCCATAGCCCGAGCACCCCTGTGACGTGACGCCCATGAGCCTTCGCAGCTCACCCCGGCATGCAGCCCGCCCTGACGGGCCGACCCAGAACTCGGCGACGGATGTGCCGATCCGCACCGATCCCATCAGTATCGCCGTCTCGTTCCGGCGCTTCTGGCCACTGACGCGAGGCGACCGGCGCTGGATCGTCCTGATCTGCCTGCTCGGCATCGTGGCTGCGATCGCCGAGACCGTGACGATTCTGCTCTTCGCCCAACTCACCGACAAGGCCCTGCAGACAGGCTCCGTCAGCGCCTTCTGGGGGCCTGCCGGCAAATGGCTTGTTGTGGCCGTTCTCGGTGCAGTGGTGGGGTATCTGGGCAGCTCGCTCGCGGCCTGGATCGCCGAACGCTTTGTGCTGCGGCTCCGGGCCCGTGTTTTCTCGCATCTCCAGACGTTGCCGCCGCACTTCTTCCAGCGCAACCGCCGCGGTGACCTGGTGGAACGGCTGACGGGCGACGTGGAAGCCATCGAACAGCTCGTCGTCTCCGGCATCGTCGGGGTGACCTCGGCTCTCTTCAACACCCTGTTCTTCGCCGCCGCCGCCCTGTGGCTGCGCTGGGATCTGGCCCTTGCCACCTTTGTCCTGGTCCCGCTCTTCTTCGCTGTGACCCGCATGTTCACGGGGCGTCTGCGTGCCGTGTCCCGTCGCGGACGCGCGGCGGACGGTGCCATCACAGCGGTGGTCGAGGAGACGCTGGTCAACGTCGTTCTGACCCAGGCGTACAACAGGCAGCAGGACGAGGAGGAAAGGCTCCAGGACAAGGCGCGAAAGCGGCTGAAGGCGGCGGTGTCCGGCGTCCGCCTCACCTCGCTCTACGCACAGGTCGTGGAGGTCCTCGAAACGCTCTGCATCCTGACGATCATCGGTCTGGGCGCGTGGGAGATCGCCGAGGGAAGGATGACGCTCGGACAGCTCCTGGCCTTCGCCGCCTTCATCGGCTACCTCTACCCGCCGGTGCGCTCGCTGGGCCAGATCGGCCTGACGGCCACCGCTGCGACCGCCGCTGCCGAGCGGCTGCTGGAGATCCTCGACACCCGGCCCGCCGTCACCGACCCGGCCGATTCGGTGCCCGTGCCCGTCCGCAGTCGCGCACTCGGCACGGTGGAAGCACGCCAGGTTTCCTTCCGCTACCCCGGCAGCAGCGAGCTGGTTCTCCGCGATCTCTCCTTCACCGCGAGCCCAGGGGAACTGCTGGTCATCACCGGCCCCAGCGGCGCGGGCAAGTCGACCCTCGCGTCCCTGCTGCTGAGGTTCTACGACCCCGACTCCGGCAGCATCCGACTGGACGGAGTGTCCGTGGACCAGCTGCCGCTCACCCACCTCCGCCGGAACATCACGCTCCTGCCCCAGGACACTCTCGTCCTGCACGACACCATCGAGGAGAACATCGGCTGCGGACGCGACGACACCACCCACCGTGACGTCGTGGATGCCGCACGGGCAGCCGACGCCGACGAGTTCATCCGGGCCCTGCCGGACGGCTACAGCACTGTCATTTCCCCCGGAACCGCCCGGCTCTCGGGAGGCCAGTTGCAGCGTGTCGCCATTGCCCGCGCCATGCTGCGTGACGCGCCCGTTCTGCTGCTCGACGAGCCCACCACGGGGCTCGACACCGTGGCCGCTCAGCGCATCCTCGGACCGTTGCGGCGCCTCGCCGAAGGGCGGACCACCATCGTGATCACGCACGACCTGGCCCTGGCCGCGGACGCCGACCGCATTCTGGTGCTGGACGAGGGCCGGCTGGTGGAGTCGGGTACGCATGCACAGCTCCTCGGTCGGAGCGGTCTGTACGCCACGCTGTTCACCGCCCATCCCCCGGCGCGGAACGGCGTCGCCCGCCCTCCTGCCGCACCGTCGGAAGTTCCCTGGCAATGAGCGGGTGAGCCCCGGCGCCCCGGTCCGCGCCGGACGGCAGGCCCCGGCTTCCGCGGCAGGGGCGTCTCCGGGCGCGGGCGGGCGCCGGCCGGTCGTTACCATCCGCTGTGACCGAAACGACCGAAGAACCCGCCCAGCGCCTCCGCATACTCGCCGACCTGACCCCGCTTCGCACCTCGCTCGACTACCGCAGGCTCTGGTTCGGGAACACGGTCTCCTGGATCGGGCAGGGGATGACGTCGCTCGCCGTGTCCCTCCAGGTGTACGACATCACCGGGTCCGCCTTCTCGGTCGGACTGATCGGAATCTGTTCGTTCCTGCCGCTGGTCGTCTTCGGTCTGTACGGCGGTGCGATCGCGGACACCGTCGACCGTCGCAAGCTGGGGCTGGCCAGCTCGTCCGGTTCGTTCGTGCTCTCCGTCGCCCTGGTCGCCGCCACCGTCGCCGGGGTGGAGCAGGTGGGGCTGCTGTACGCGGTCGTCGCCCTTCAGGCGGTCTGCTTCGCGCTCAACTCACCGGCCCGCAGTTCGATGATCGCCCGGTTGCTGCCGGCCGAGCAGCTGCCCGCCGCCAACGCGCTCAACTCCATGACCAGCACCACCGGCGCGCTGGTCGGGCCGATGCTCGGCGGGCTCATCGTCGGCTGGTGGGGGTACCGGGCCGCATACACCGTCGACGCCGTCACCTTCACCGCCTCGCTGTACGCGATGTGGCGGCTGCCCCCGATGCTCCCCGGACGGGGGGACGGCGCAGGGAAGGGGGGCGGAGAGAAGCGGGCGTCCGTCGCCGACGGGCTGCGTTTCCTGGGGGCGCGGCCCAATCTGCGGATGACCTTCTTCAGCGACCTGTGCGCCATGGTCCTCGCCCACCCGCGGGCCCTCTTCCCGGTCGTCGCCGTGGTCTGGTACGGCGGTGACGCGAAGACCACCGGCCTGCTGGTCGCGGCTCCGGCGCTGGGGGCGCTGCTGGGCGGCGTGTTCTCCGGCTGGCTGGGCCGGATCAGGCGGCACGGGCTCGCGGTGATCGTCGCCGTGGCGTGCTGGGGAAGCGCCATCGCCGTTTTCGGGCTGACCCGTCAGCTCTGGCTGGGGCTGGTCCTGCTGGCGCTCGCCGGGTGCTCGGACACCATCTCGATGGTCTTCCGCAACACCATGCTTCAGGCGGCGGTGCCGGACGAGATGCGGGGACGGCTGCAAGGCGTGTTCATCGTGGTGGTGGCCGGTGGGCCGAGGCTCGGCGACTTCCTGGCGGGCTCGGTGTCCGACCTGACGTCGCCGGCGGTGGCGGTCACCGGGGGCGGGATCGCATGCGTGGTCGCGGTGTCACTGCTCGCGCTGAGGTGGCGCGGGTTCGCCCGGTACGACGCGCGCGATCCGCAGCCGTGACCGGCCGGACGGAGCCGGTGGCGGAGGCAGGGGGAGGGCAAGGGGTCGGGGAGCAGCTTCATTCCCAACTCCGCGACCGGTGATCCGAACCGCAGGCGCCGATCTCCGCAGGCCATGCTCTCCCAGAGTGCCGCTCGCAGTCGAGAGCGGTGCTCTCGCCCTGTGGAGTTGTGCGGGGAGTTGCCCGGAGGCGCGGTGAGGAGGCGGCAGCCGGTCGCCGACGGGCGGCGACCGGCCGCCCGTGAGCCGGACGGCCGGACTCCGCCGATCAGGCGGTCGCGTCGGAGAACTCCGGCATGTCGCCCCCGGTCGTCTTGACGTCGATCACCGAGAATGCCGCCCCCTGCGGGTCGCTCAGCGCGGCGAACCGGCCGAAGGGGCTGGTCATCGGCCCGAACCGGAGGATCGCCCCGCGCTCCGTCGCCTTCGCCACCGCCGCGTCGCAGTCCTCGACGGTGAAGTACACATTGATATACGGCGGGACCTCGGGCGGGAAGTCGTCCGTCATCCTCATCCGCCCCATGACCGGGTCGGCGCCCAAGTCGTAGAGGGAGAAGTCGATCGCGTCGTCCCTCATCTGCTTCACGTGGTACGGGAAGACGGCGGGGAAGAAGGCGTCCGCCTTCGCGGGCTCCCGGGTGAACACCTCCGACCAGCAGTAGGCGCCGGGCGTGCCCTTGGCCTCGAACCCCTCGTGCTGCCCCGCCTGCCACACGCCGAACGTCACCCCGGCCGGATCGCGGGCCAGCAGCATCGAGCCGAAGTCGCCGACCTGCATCGGGTCCATCAGCACCTCGCCGCCGTTGTCACGGATCTTCGTGGCGGTGGCGGCGGCGTCGGGCGAAGCGAGGTACAGGCACCATGCAGACTGGCCCTCCTGGCCGGGCATGGGCGGTACGACGGCGGCCACCGCCTTGCCCTCCGCGTACGCCTGCGTGTAGTTGCCGAACTCCGACGACGCCTCGCTGAAGGTCCAGCCCAGTACGTCACCGTAGAAGCTCTTCGCCCCCTCGAGATCGGTGAACATGGCGTCCGCCCAGCACGGCGTGCCCTCCGGTTCTGCGGCCATCACTCTGCGCTCCTGACTCGATGATTGGTCCGGTTCGTCACGCTAACCAGCCATCCGTCACCCTGCGCGGTGGACTCGCCGTCAGAGGGGCGGTGCGCCAGGGGCCGCGATCCCGCGGGCGATGCCCAGCTCCACCAGGTCCTGGGGTCGAAGGCGTAGCTGGTCGGCCGTGACGCGTACGGCGTCGGGGGAGCGCTTCAGGATGGCCGCCGCGAGCTCCGGGGCGATGACGGAAAAGTAGCTGTCCCGGGTGACGTACGTGTTGTCCGGCGCCGCCAGGGCCAGTGCGCCGCCCGAGCCGCCCTCGCCGATCACCAGGGTCGTCAGGGGGACCCGGGCCTCGGCGATCGCCGCGAACGCGTCGGCGATGGCGGCTCCCGCGCCCGCCCGCTCCGCCTCGGCGTCGTTCGCCGCGCCCGGGGTGTCGATCAGTGTCAGGACGGGTACGCCGAGCCGGTCCGCCAGCCGGATCACCCGGGCCGCGGTGCGATAGCCCGCCGGGCGGGTCGCGGTACCGCACTGGGCGACATACGCGATCGGCCGTTCGCCGCGCAGCCCGAACCCGCAGAGCAGCCCCGGATCCGTACCGCCGCACCGGTCACCGCTGAGCGGCAGCAGGTGGTCGAAGTACGCGTCGAGATACGCCTCGGCACGCGGCCGGGCCGAGGAACGGGCCTGCCGCACGGCGTCCCAGCCGGTCGCGGGCAACCCGGCGTCCGAAAGGGCGTCCGGGACCGGTGCGGGCAGGAGGGGCGCGCCGCCTGCCGCCCCCAGCGCGCCCAGCCACCGCCCCAGTGTCCCCGGCAGCTCGGCCGCGCCGACGACTGCATCGACGTGGCCCGTGACCAGCTGGCCCTCCGCCGTGTAGGCCGACGGGTCCGCGTCCGTCGGCCGCACCCGCGATCCGGCGAACCCGATCTGCGCCCCCGGCAGCGCCAGGATCACATCGGCACCGGCCCCCAGCGTGGCCCAGCCGCCGCCCGTCGTCGGGTCGCGCAGGACCGCGAGCTGGGGCAGACCTGCCGCCCGCAGCCGGGACGAGGCGCGCGCCACCCGTTGGAGCTGGGTGAGTGCCACCATGCCCTCCTGCATCCGGCTGCCGCCCGTCGCGATCAGCGAGACGAGCGGCAGCCGACGGCTGCGGGCGGTCTCGTACGCGGCTTCCAGCCGGTCCCCGGTGCGCCGCCCCAGCGAGCCGCCGAGGAAGCCGAACTCGAACGAGATCAGGACGCACGGGTGGCCGCCGACGGTGGCGAGGCCGTGGACGACGGACTCCTCCTCACCGGTGCGGTCCGTCGCACGGGCCCGGGAGTCCGCGTAACCGGACCAGGAGAGCGGACCGTCCGCCGGTATCTCCGCGCCGGGCGGGGCTACGGCCTCGACGAAGTCCTCGCCGACCGCCGCGATCGCCTGGCGCGCCGTCAGCCGCCTACGCACGGAGGGACCGCTTCATGATCTTGCCCATGTCGTTGCGGGGCAGCGCCTCCAGACAGTGGACCGTGCGCGGCCGCTTGTGCGGGGCGAGCTGAGCCGCCACATGGTCCGCCAGCTCTGCCTCCGTGGGCGGCGCGCCCGGATCGGACGGGACCACCCAGGCGACGATCCGCTCGCCCAGATCCGGGTCCGGCTCCCCGGTGACGGCGGCCTCGCGTACGCCCGGGTGGTCCAGCAGCGCGTTCTCGATCTCGCCCGCGCCGATCTTGTAACCCCCGCTCTTGATCAGGTCGGTCGCCCTGCGGCCGACGATCCGTACACAGCCGTCCGTGTCGAGGGTCGCCATGTCGCCCGTCCGGAACCAGCCGTCCTCGGTGAATGCGGCCGCCGTCGCGTCGGGGCGGTTCAGATAGCCGGTGAAGACGTTCGGGCCGCGCACCTGGATCTCGCCCACCGCGCCCTCGGCCGTCGGGTCGGCGAGCGGGGTGCCGTCCTCCTCGACCAATCGGAGTTCGACGCCGGGCAGGGGCGCGCCGACCGTCCCGGGCCGCGGTTCGCCGTCCGCGCGGACACCGGTGTTCATCAGGGTCTCTGTCATGCCGTACCGCTCGACGACGCCGCGTCCGGTCGCCGCCGCGATCCGCTCGTGGTCATGGACGGGCAGCGCGGCCGACCCCGAGACCAGCAGCCGCGCCCCTGCGAGTGCCTTCGCCAGCCCGGCGGCGTCCGGCGCCGAACCGTCGCCGAGGGTCTCGGCCAGCCGGTGGTACATCGTCGGTACGCCGAACAGCATCGTGCCGCCGGACCCCAGCTCCCGGGCCACACCCTCGGTGGAGAACCGCCCCAGGTGACGCACCGAACCGCCCCGGCGCAGCGGACCCAGGACGCCGAGGATCAGACCGTGCACATGGAACAGCGGCAGGGCATGGACGAGGACGTCGTCGCCGGTCCACTGCCAGGCGTCCTCAAGCGCGTCCAGGGATGCGGCGATCGCCCGGCGGGGCAGGATCGCGCCCTTCGGAGGGCCCGTGGTGCCGGAGGTGTAGACGATCAGAGCGGGGGACTCGGGGGAGGGCTCGGGGAAGCCGACGCCGTTCACCACCGTTGCCGACGTGTCAACATCCGTACGGTCCAGGGCGCCCAGCGCGGGCGGGAGCACATCGCCCGCCCCGGCCAGCACCGCCGACGGGGCGCTGTCGGCGACGACATGGGCCAGTTCCCGCTCGCCCGTCCTCGGGTTGAGGGGCACGGCGGGCACCCCGGCCCGCAGCGCCGCCACCACCGCGACCACGGTCTCCGGGGTCGGTGTGGCCCAGACGGCGACCCGCCCGGCGCCCACGAGCCGCGCGGCGAGGGCGTCCGAGGCGGCGGCCAGCTGTGCGTACGTCAGGGTGTGCTCGCCGAACCGGACGGCTTCCCGGGCGGCGGCAGGGCCGGAACCGTCCTGCAGCGCAGGCAGAAGAGGAGTCACCCTCCCGACCCTAACGGCCTCCCGCGGGGGGAGGTTGTCGGAGCCGTCACCTCCTCCCCGGAGGCGCGCGGACGACGGGCGGCCCTCAGCCGGTCCCGCTCAGTCCCGGCCCTGATCCGCCGGACGGCCGTTCGTCCCGCGTGATGTTCCGCATCCGCCCGTATGCGTACACACACCCGGCCAGTGCCAGGTCGGACAGCAGGATGAAGCCGATCGAGTACGAGCCCTTGATCCGCGGGGTGAAGTACCCGGACAGGGCCACTTTGCCCATGCCCATGCCGAACACACCGAGCGCGGCCCCGCGCCGCGCCGGCGGGAACCACGAGTTGACCAGCGGGATGCCGATTGCGAACGTCGTGCCGCCCAGCCCCAGCAGAAAGCCCACGACGAGCATCGCGCCGTAGGAGTCCTTCGCCGGGATCAGCAGCAGTACGGGAATGACGGTCAGCGCCGGGACCAGCGGAAACATCAGCCGGGGCGCCGTATTTGTCGGTGAGTGCACCTGCCGGGATCCGTCCCAGCGAACCGACCAGCACCGGCACGGCGACCCGCACCGACTCTCGAACGAGCTCAGCCCGAGCCGTTCCTTGAAGGCCCCTGACAACGGCGAGATCAGGTTCCAGGCCCGGAAGGTGGGCCCGAAGCCGATCGTGGCCATCGCGAGATTGCGGTACGCCGCGGCGGACTGCTTGGCGGCCGAAGCGGGCAACTGCTTCACGGCTGTTTCCACCCTGTCGGTCAAGGCCGTACCGCAGCGGTGGGCCCGCCGACGTACTCCATGCGGGGGCACGGGCACCCGACCTCAGGTCTCCGCAGTCGAAATCCGTCACAAGCTGCGATAATCGCAGTATGGACCGTCTGGACAGGGAAATCCTCAGCGTCCTCCAGGAGGACGCGCGGATCTCGTATCGCGATCTGGGGGTACGGGTCGGCCTCAGCGCCAACGCCGCGGCCGACCGGGTGCGCCGGCTGCGCCGCGACGGCGTCATCCGCGGCTTCACCGTGATCATCGACCCGGCCGCCGACACCCGGACGGGCCTGGTCGTCTTCATCGATGTGACACTGCGTATGGACACGACCAACGAGGTGTTCGAACGCGCGGTGCTCGCGCTGCCCGGCATCACCGAAGTGGTGCATGTGACGGGCGGCCACGACTATCTCGTACGCGCCACCGTCGCCGACACCGCCGCCCTGGACGGCCTGCTGCGCAGGCTCAAGCGTGAGGCGGGTGTCGCCCACTCCAGCACCCGGGTCGCGCTCAGAGCGGCGCCTGCCAGGTGACGGTCGTCGAGCGCGAGCCGTCCTCGGCGCGCCCGTCGTCGGCAACCGCCAGCTGGACCGCGGATCGTCCGTCCGGAAGCCGCACCGTCGCATCCACCTCCACCTCTATGGCCGACACCCCGGCCCGCCGGTGCGCCGCCGCCAGCGCGCCGCGCAGCGCCACGAGGAGCTGCTGGTCCACCGGCTGCCGCACCAGGGCGTCCACCGCCCCGGAGAACTGCACCGACGGCTGGAATCCGAGCACGGAGGCCGCGCCCCGGGTCTCCCGCAGCACCCGGCCGCGGAACGTGGAGGGTGCCTCGGCGGGCGGCTGCTGGAGGGCGAAGATCGCGGTCCGCACTTCCTGAATGGTGGAGTCCAGCTCGTCGACGGCTCGGCCGAGCAGCTCGTCCGTCTCCGGTGCGGCGGCCCGCCGGCGGGCCGATTCGAGCATCATCTCCGTCGCGAAGAGCCGCTGGACGACGAGATCATGCAGATCGCGGGCGATCCGGTCACGGTCCTCGTACACCGCGAGCTGCTCCCTGTTGTGCTGGGCGTCCGCCAGCACCAGGGCGAGTGCCGCCTGCGAGGCGAACTGGGAGGCCAGCAGCCGGTCCACCGCCGTGTACGGGGCGCCACCGCGCCGCCGGGGCAGAGCGAGTGTGCCGATGAGCCGCCCGCCGCTCTGCAGCGGCAGCATCATGCTGGGACCGAACCGGGACCGTACATGCGTCGTCATCCGCGGATCGGTCGCCGAGTCGTCGATGAAGACCGGCTCACCGCCCAGCAGCTGCGCCAGTACGGGGGAGCCGGGCTCGATGGTGGTGCCGACGATGCCGGCCGGGTCGTCGAGTGTGGACGCGGTGACGATCTCCATGCCGCCGTCCGCGGTCGGATGGAGGATCACCCCGGCCGAGGCGTCGGCGAGGATCCTGGCCCGCTCGGCGACGGTCATCAGCGCGTCGTCCGCGCTCGTGCCGCTCAGCAGGGCCGTGGTGACGGCTGCCGCGCCCTCGATCCAGCGCTCCCGCTGCCGGGCCGCCTCGTAGAGCCGGGCGTTGGCGATCGCGATCCCGGCCTGCGAGGCGAGGATCTGGAGCAGCGCCACGTCCGCATCGGTGAAATGGCCGGTGATCTTCTCCGTGAGATAGAGATTGCCGAACACCTCGTCGTGCACCCGGATCGGGGCCCCGAGGAAGGAACGCATCGGCGGATGGCCGGGCGGCACACCGCAGGAGCGCCCATCGGCGGTCAGGTCGTCGGAGCGCAACGGCTGCGGATCGTCGATGAGCACGCCGAGCAGACCCGAGTGCCCGTCCGGGAAGTTGCCGATGCGCTCCCGCCCGGCGTCGGTCAGACCGGAGGTGAACAGCTCGGTGATGGTGCCGGCCTCGGGATCGAGGACGCCGAGCGCTCCGTACCGCGCCCCGGTGAGCTTGGTGGCGGTGTCCACGATCTGCCGGAGCGTGGCCCGCAGTTCGAGATCGGTGCCGAGGCCGAGCACCGCGTCCAGCAGCATCGGCAGCCCGGGCGGCCTGCCGTCGGAGCGGTCCGCCGTCTGCCCGTCCGCAGCGGCCGGGTCCTCGTGCGTCATACGCCGCCCCCGTGGTCGTCAGGCGGCCAGCGGGTTGAGGACCAACGGCTCGATCTTGCCGTCCAGCATGGCGCCGAGCCCCAGGACGGAGCAGACGTCGGGGCGCTCGGCGATCTGCACCGGCATGCCCGTCGCATCGCGCAGCATCTGGTCGAGTCCCGGCAGCAGCGCGCTGCCGCCGACCATCATGATTCCGCGGTCCGCGAGATCGGCCACCAGGTCGGGCGGGCAGTCGCGCAGCACCTTGCCGAGGCCGTCGTGGACCGCGGTCAGCGGAGTCTGGATGGCCTGCCGCACGGCGGCGGTGTCGACATGCACCGAGCGGGCCAGACCGGTCACCACGTCACGGCCGTGGATCTCGGTCGTCGCGGGGCCGTACGGGGTCAGACCGTTGCCGCTGAGCGCCAGCTGCAACGGACGCACCGACTGACTCGGCAGCATCAACTCGTGGTGCTGGCGCAGATGCTGGATCACCGCGTGGTCGATGGCGTCGCCGCCGATCGGGATCCGGGCGGCCGTGACGATCGAACCGAGCGAGAGCACCGCGATCTGCGTGGTCGCCGCCCCGCACACCATGATCATGCTCCCGACCGGCTGCTCCACCGGGAGCCCGCAGCCGACGGCCGCCGCGATCAGTGTGTCGACCAGCTCGACCCGCCGGGCGCCGAGCCCGACCAGGGTCTCGACGGCGGCCCGCTGGGCGAGGGGGTCGCTGTCGTGCGGGCAAGCCGCGGCCGCCCGCAGCCGCGGCTTGCGGCGCAGCTGGCGGCGGAGCTTCTCGCCGAGCAGATGGCGGAGCATGCGCTGGGCCATCTCGATGTCGATGACGGTTCCGCCGGAGACCGGGCGCGCCACCCGGATGTAGTCGGGGGTGCGGCCCGTCATCTGCTCCGCGAGCGCACCGACGGCGATGAGCGAGCCGGTACGGGTGTTCACTGCGGCGGCGCTCGGCTCGTCGACGACGAGCCCGAGCCCCTTGACGTACACGCGGGTACGGGCGGCCCCGAGGTCGACGGCGACATGGCAACGGCGCAACTGCTCAAGACTGACGGTCACGGCAGGGTCTCCCGAGAACGCTGATGGGGATGCCGGCGGCAGCCGGCCCTCTCTGCATCGTGCGCCGTCCGGAGGAATCGCGCGCGTTGGGATGAGCCGGAGGGAGTATGGAGCTGACGGGTCGCCAGATGTGGGCGACGCGCCGAATTCAACCGGGCAGCAGTCGCTGGAACAGCCCCCAGGTGAATTCGGCCACGTACGGTGCCCCCGTCACGGGGTCGTTGATCGCCAGTGCCCAGCGGGTCGGTGCGCTGCCCTCCATCGGGCGGGCCGGCGCGAAGGCACGCGCCACCTCGTCGACGGTGCACGACCAGGGGCGCAGATCCTCGACGGTGCGCAGCTCGGGGCCGGCCGCCCCCGGGGCTCTGACCAGCCATTCGTTCCATACGGCCGCGCCGGGCGCGACCATCACCTCGAACCGCAGATCCGGCCAGAGCGGCACCGGCCAGAGCAGGGCATCGCACTCCAGGTCGCCGATCCGGCGGCGTACGGAGGACTCGGGTTCGCCCAGCACCGAGCGGTAGCGGCGCAGCGAACCGCGGCCGCGGGGCGCGCGCACCATCGCCTGCCAGCGGCGGTTCGCCTCCCGCATCTCGGAGAGCGAGGCGCTCAGTTCGTGCCGGGCATCCTCGACGAGGCCGGGTTGATGGTCGGCCATCCGGCGGAGCAGGACGAGCTGGAATTCGAGCGGACCGAAGGGAGCGGTGGTCATGGAATCAACGCTTCCACACAGGATCCTCACCTGAGCGGCTTTCTCTGTTGCCCTATCGGCACATAATCTGCGGGCGCCATGGATTACTGCCACCCGTGTCAGCGGCATCTCAACGGAGCCCTCGCCTGTGCCGGGTGCGGAACCCCCGTCGAGGCGCTGAGCCACTACGCCACGCCCTTCCTCTCCGGCCACGAACCGGACGCGGAGCGCGAGACGACCGCACCGCCCCTGGCGGCCGGACGCCGCCGGTCCCGCGGCGCCGCCGAACCTGTGCGCGGATCCCGGGGCAAGCGCGCCCCGGGCGGCCGGGGAGAGCGGGGTGGCCGGGGCAATCGACGCGGCCGGGAAGGGCGAGGCGTCAAGGAGGGCCGTGGCCGCCGTTCGCACCGTCGCCGCGGCCGTACGGCTCTGCTCGCCGTCCTCGGGGTCGTGCTCGCCGCCGGTGTCCTGAGCTTCGCCCGGCTGGCCATCGAGCCGAACGGCGACGACCACGCCTCCGATTACGTACGCGAGGCCACCGACGTCACGACCGAACCGGCACCGGACCCCTCGTCGAGCCACGACGTCGACGGTCCCGGACCGGTGGACGGCCCCTCCGTGGTCCCGGTCACCGATGCGCACACCTCCGGCACCCGCCGTCCGGCCGCCTCGACCGGCACCGGGGCCCCGGGCGGCGAGGGCTCCGCCCCGCCCGCGGCCACCACCACACCGCCCGACGGCGCCGGCTCCGCCACGGAGCCGCCGTCCGGACCGAGTCCTTCGGGGACGCCTCGCGACCCGGCGGAGTCGGGGGAGCCCACCGGCACCGCGTCGCCGCCCCAGAATCCGGCGCCACCCACACCCACACCCAGCCCGACCAGGACGGAGACGTGCTGGTTCCTGTTCTTCTGCTCCTAGGGCGTCCGCGGCCCGGGGTCCTGGGACTCCGCGTCCACGCCCAGCATCCGCCGCAGCAGATCCCGCAGCACCGCGCGGTCCGTGTCCGACAGTTTCGCCAGGGGCTCCCGGGCGAAGTTGAGCGACTCGCGCAGCTGTCGCGCGGTGTCGATGCCCTTCTCCGTCGGGGCGGCCAGTTTCACCCGCCGGTCGGCCGGGTCGGGCCGACGCTCGACAAGGCCGCGGGTCTCCAGCCGGTCGACGATCCCCGTCACGTTCGACGGCTCGCACTTCAGCTTCTGGGCGATCCTGCGCATCGGCATCGGCTCCAGGGAGAGCAGTCCCAGGACTCTGGCTTGCGCGCCCGTCAGTGAGTGCGCGGCCGCGGCCTGGTCGTACTCCTCGTAGTAGCGCGCCACGACAGTGCCGATGAGCTCGACGACTTCGAGGGTCAGAGGGTCTGTTCGCGTGGTGGCCATGACACTCAGGATACTCCGTTGCTTGACAACATGAAATATTCAGGAGCATGGTTGTTTCACGTCATGAAGCTTTTCTCCGTTGCAGGAACGCTTCCCCCCACCCGTAAGACATTGAGGAGACCTCGAGCCCATGTCTGCAGCACTTCCCACGTCCAGCCGTGAATGGCACCTCGTCGCCCGCCCCCACGGCTGGCCGAAGGCCGAGGATTTCGCGCTGCGTGAGGCCCCGGTCACCGCTCCCGGCGAGGGTCGCATCCTCGTCCGCAACCTGCACTTCTCCGTCGACCCGTACATGCGGGGCCGGATGAACGACGTGAAGTCGTACGTCCCGCCCTTCAAGCTGGACCACCCCATGGAGGGCGGCGCGGTCGGCGAGGTCATCGCCTCCGGCGCCGAGGGGATCGCGGTCGGCGACCACGTCCTGCACGGTCTGGGCTGGCGTGAGTACGCCGACGTCCCCGCCGAGCACGCCGTGAAGGTCGACCCGGACCTGGCCCCGCTCTCCGCCTACCTCGGCGTGCTCGGCATGACCGGGCTCACCGCCTACGCCGGCCTCTTCGAGGTCGCCTCCTTCAAGGAGGGCGACGCCGTTTTCGTCTCCGGTGCCGCCGGTGCGGTCGGCAGCCAGGTCGGCCAGATGGCCAAGCTCAAGGGCGCCTCGCGGGTCATCGGTTCGGCCGGATCCGACGAGAAGGTCAAGCTCCTCGTCGAGGAGTACGGCTTCGACGCGGCGTTCAACTACAAGAACGGCCCGGTCGCCGAGCAGCTGCGCGAGGCCGCCCCCGACGGCATCGACGTCTACTTCGACAACGTCGGCGGCGAGCACCTCGAAGCGGCGCTCTCCTCGCTCAACGTTCACGGCCGCGCCACCATCTGCGGAATGATCGCCCAGTACAACGACACCGAGCCGGTCCCCGGCCCGCGCAACCTCGCCCTGGTCATCGGCAAGCGGCTGCGCCTGCAGGGCATGCTCGTCGGCGATCACGCCGCGCTCCAGCCGCAGTTCGTCCAGGAGGTCGCCGGCTGGCTGGCCTCGGGCGAGCTGAAGTACGGCGAGACCTTCGTCGAGGGCATCGAGAACGGCTTCGAGGCGTTCCTCGGTCTGATGCGCGGCGAGAACACCGGAAAGATGATCGTCTCCCTCGCCTGAAGGTCACTCCCGGGCACCCGTTAGTCTCATTGCAAGCCGTCGCGATCGTGGGCGCGAGTCGCGGCGCTACAGCAGAGGAACACTCAGCATGAGCATTCAGGACATAACCGTCGCGTACACCGCTGTCGCCACCGCGGAGAACGGCCGTGACGGCCGTGTCTCCTCCGACGACGGCCGGCTCGACGTCGTCGTCAACCCGCCGAAGGAGCTGGGCGGCAGCGGTGCGGGCACCAACCCGGAGCAGCTCTTCGCGGCCGGCTACAGCGCCTGCTTCCAGGGCGCTCTCGGCGTCGTGGCCCGCCAGGAGAAGGCCGACATCTCCGGCTCCACCGTGACCGCCGCCGTCTCCATCGGCAAGACCGCCGAGGGCGGCTTCGGCCTGGAGGTCGCGATCTCCGCGACCATCCCGAACGTCGACACCGCCACCGCGCAGTCGCTCATCGAGAAGGCCCACCAGGTGTGCCCGTACTCGAACGCCACGCGCGGCAACATCAAGGTCGAGCTGTCGGTCGTCTGATCGCCCGTACGGCTCGTACGTGACCGAGGGTCGCACCCCCGCCAGGGTGCGGCCCTCGTTTTTGTTCGATATCCCGGACATTGTTCGGAATTCTTGCGCGACCCATTGACGCGCAAGCGCTTCGATTTTACGGTCCGTTCGAAGTTACGGGCAGCATTCGGGATTTCGAATAAGTGAGGGCAGGGAATGGGACGACCTGGCCTGAATCGCAGGCAACTGATCACGGGGCTGGGTGGGTTGGCCGTCGCCGGCAGCTTCGGCTTCGCGGCGCTGGGAAGCGGTGCGGACGCCCTCGCGTCGAGCGCGGCCTCCCGGGTCCGCTACTGGAATCTCTTCAGCGGCGGCGACGGCTCCAACATGATCGCGATGCTGGACGCCTTCCGTAAGGCCAACTCCGGCATCGCGGTGAAGGACGCGACCCTCCAGTGGGGCAATCCGTACTACACCAAGCTCGCGATGGCGGCCGCCGGCAGCCGCGCTCCGGACCTCGCCGTCAGCCACCTGGGACGTGTCGCGGGCTTCGCGCCGGGACGGCTCCTGGACCCCTGGGACACGGACCTGCTCGCCACGTTCGGCGTACGCGAGCAGGACTTCAACCCGGCGCTGTGGAAGCGCGCCTTCATCGACGGCAAGCTGTACGCTCTGCCGCTCGACATCCACGTCCAGCTGAACTTCTATCGCAAGGACGTCCTCAAGAAGGCCGGCCTGCTCGGCGACGACGGCCTCATCGTGCCGATCGCCTCCACCGAGGAGTGGTTCGACGCACTCAAGGCCGCCAAGAAGGCCACCGAGAACGGGCTGCAGACCGTCGGTATCCACGCCAACGACCAGAACTTCGCCTGGTGGTTCTTCGTCGCCTTCTACACCCAGCTCGGCGGAACCTACTTCGACGACGCGATGACCGAGGTCACCTTCGACGAGGAAAAGGCCACCCAGGTCCTGGAGTTCCTTCGGCAGCACGTCACCGACGGGTACGCCACCGCGGGCGCGGCCGATGCCGAGCAGTTCATGAACGGCTCACCGTTCACCTGGGAGGGCAACTGGTCGGTCCCCGTCTACTCGGGCGCGAAGATCGAGTACGGCGCCGCCCCGCTGCCGCCGGTCTTCGGCAAGCAGGCGACCCACGCCGAGTCGCACTCCTTCGTCCTGCCGCACCAGTCGGACCGAGGCGGCTCCTCCAACGAGGGCGCGCACCGACTGGCCGCGTACATCGTCAAGAACGCCCTGGCCTGGGCGGCGGGCGGGCACATCCCCGCGTACACGCCGACCCTCGGATCCGCCGCGTACAAGAAGCTCACGCCGCAGAACGAGTACGTCTCCGCCATGGATCACCAGGCGACGGAGCCGAAGGCCTGGTTCTCGGGCTCCACCGGGACGCTCGCCGCCCGTATCGGACCGGTCGTGGCCTCCTCCACCCTCGGCTCCGCCAAGCCCGCCGCGGCCGCCCACCGCATGAAGAACGTCCTCGAAACGCTCCTGGCGATGAAGAACCCGATGGATGGCAGGACCGCCGCGCAGGGAGGTGCCGCATGACGACGACACACGCCGAGGCCGCTCTCGCGCCCGCTTCGAAGTCGATGCGTTCCATCAGCTCGGGGGATACGGAGAGCGCGCGGGCCCGTGCGGGGCGGGCGCTCCAGCACGGCGGCTGGTTCGTCGCGCCGTTCCTCGTGCTGTTCGCGCTGTTCGTGATCTGGCCGGTCCTGCGCGGCGTGTATCTGAGCTTCACCGACGCCAACGTCTCCGGCGTCGGTGCGAACTTCGTCGGCTGGGACAACTACCGCGAGGCGTTCGACGACCCGCTGGTGTGGGACTCCCTCGGCCACAGCGCCTACTTCACGCTCCTGGTCGTACCCTGCATCACGGTCCTCGCCTTCCTGATGGCGATGCTCGCCCACCACATCGAGCGCGCCAAATGGCTGTGGCGGCTGTGCTTCTTCGCCCCGTTCCTGCTGCCGTCGACGGTCGCGAGCAACCTGTGGCAGTGGCTGTTCAACCCCGGGACCGGGATGGTCAATTACGTCCTCGGCGTCGACACGCCCTGGCTCACCGACAAGTCAACGGCCATGCTCGCCGTCGTCATCACCACCCTGTGGTGGACGGTCGGCTTCAGCTTCCTGCTCTACCTGGCCGCGCTCCAGACCATCCCGGACCACCTCTACGAGGCGGCCAAGCTGGACGGTGCCAACGCCTGGCACCGCATGGTGCACATCACCGTACCGATGCTGCGGAACATCACCGGGCTCGTCATCGCCCTGCAGATCCTCGCCTCCCTCCAGGTGTTCGACCAGGCCGTCGTGATCTACGACTTCGGTCCGGGCCCCGAGGAATCGACCCGCACCTTCGTCCAGTACACCCTTGAAGAGGGCTTCACCAGCTACCGCGTGGGCTACGCCTCCGCGATCTCCATCATCTTCTTCGTGATCATCGCGGCCGTCGCCCTCGGGCGCATGTGGCTGCTGCGCAAGCGTGAGGAGGGCGTGCGATGACCGCCACGCAGATCCGTGTCAGGACCGGCCCGGTCGGGGCGGGCAAGGTCCGCAAGCCCTGGACCGCTGGCCAGATCGTCCTCACCGTGGTCGGCGTCGCCGTCTCCGCGGTGTGGGTGGCCCCGCTGGCCTGGGCGCTGTTCACCTCCCTGAAGTCGGAGACCGAAGCCGTCGAGGTGCCGCCGCACTGGCTGCCGAAGGTGTGGACCGCCCAGGCGTGGAAGGCCATCTTCGAGACCGGCAACATCACCAACTGGTTCGTGAACTCGCTCGTCGTCTCGGTCTGTGTCACGGTCATCGTGCTGGTGGTCAGCGCGCTTGCCGGATACGGCTTCGCACGCACCGAGTTCCGCGGCAAGGGCGCCCTGATGGGCCTCGTCATGGCCGGACTGATGGTCTCGCCGGCGGTGCTCGGCGTACCGCTGTTCAGCACTGTCCAGTCGATGGGCATGGTCGACACCTACTGGGGCATGATCCTGCCGCAGTGCGCGCCCGCCGCGATGGTCTACATCCTCTACAAATTCTTCCAGGGGATTCCGAGGGAGCTGGAGGAGGCCGCCTTCATCGACGGCGCCGGTCGCTGGCGGGTGTTCTTCACCATCATCGTGCCGCTGTCCCGGCCCTCCCTCTCCGCGGTCGGCATCTTCACCTTCATTGCGTCCTGGAACAACTTCCTGTGGCCGTACATGGTGACCAACAACCCCGACCTGATGACCATGCCGAACGGCATCGCGACCGTGATGAATTCCTACGGCATCCAGTGGGCCCAGCTCATGGCCGGCGGCCTGATGGCCGGGCTGCCGCTGATCATCGTCTTCGTCTTCTTCCAGCGTCAGATCGTCAGCGGCGTCGCCCACACCGGCCTGGCCGGGCAGTGACCCGTACCGAGACCCCGGAGGCAGTTCCCGTGCAACGAACTGCGCCGGAGCCGCGACGGCCGGCCCGTCGTGGGACGACCCCGCACACGCACAGTCCTGCTCATTTTCCCGACCGATGACCGAGATACCGAACACACCGAGGAAGTCATGACCCGCACCGCGCGCTTCACCCTCGACCCGGCGTTCACCGTCGGCGACGTCGACCCCCGCCTCTTCGGCTCCTTCGTCGAGCACCTCGGCCGCTGCGTCTACGACGGCATCGTCGAGCCCGGCCACCCGGCCGCCGACGAGGCCGGCCTGCGTACGGACGTCCTCGAACTCATCCGTGAGCTGGGTGTCACCGCCATCCGCTACCCCGGCGGCAATTTCGTCTCCGGCTACCGCTGGGAGGACGGCGTCGGCCCCGTCGACGAGCGCCCGCGCCGCCTCGACCTGGCCTGGCGCTCCACGGAGACGAACCGCTTCGGGCTCTCCGAGTACATCGCCTTCCTGAAGAAGATCGGCCCCCGGGCCGAGCCCATGATGGCCGTCAACCTCGGCACCCGGGGCGTTCAGGAAGCCATCGAACTCCAGGAGTACGCCAACCACCCGGCCGGCACCGAACTCTCCGACCGCCGCATCGCACACGGCGACAAGGACCCCTTCGGCATCAGACTCTGGTGCCTGGGCAACGAGATGGACGGTCCCTGGCAGACCGGCCACAAGACCGCCGAGGAGTACGGGCGGCTCGCCGCCGAGACGGCACGGGCGATGCGCCAGATCGACCCGTCCGTCGAACTCGTCGCCTGCGGTTCGTCCGGCCGGTCCATGCCGACCTTCGCCGAGTGGGAGGCGACGGTCCTCGCCGAGACGTACGACCTTGTCGACTACGTCTCGCTCCATGCCTACTACGAGGAACTCGACGGCGACCGCGACTCGTTCCTCGCATCCGCCGTGGACATGGAGTCCTTCATCGAGAGCGTCGTCGCCACCTGCGACCACGTCGGGGCCCGCCTCAAGTCGTCGAAGAGGATCAACCTCTCCTTCGACGAGTGGAACGTCTGGTACATGAGCCGCACCCAGAAGGAGGCCGAGGAGAACCCGCTCGACTGGCCCGAGGCGCCGCGCCTGCTGGAGGACAACTACACGGTCACGGACGCCGTCGTCTTCGGCACGCTGCTCATCGCACTGCTGCGCCACGCGGACCGGGTGACCGTCGCCTGCCTCGCCCAACTGGTCAATGTGATCGCCCCCATCATGACGGAACCCGGCGGACCCGCCTGGAAGCAGACCACGTTCTTCCCCTTCGCCCAGGCCGCGGCCCACGGGCGGGGACAGGTCCTCGACGTGCGGGTCGACTCGCCCACGTACGAGACGGCGAAATACGGCGAGACGGATCTGCTGCACGCCACCGCGGTCCGTGACCCGCAGACCGGTGCGGTCACGGTGTTCGCGGTCAACCGGAGCCAGGACGCGGAACTTCCGCTCGAAGTCGCCCTGCACGGCATCGACCTGACGGCCGTTGCCGAACACCAGGTCCTCGCCGATCGGGACCCGGACGCCCGCAACACCCTCACCGACCCGGAACGCGTCACCCCGCACCCGGCCGACGGCACGAAGCTCGACGGCGGCATGCTGCGGGCGACGCTGGAACCGATGTCCTGGAACGTGATCCGCCTGACCTGAGCGCGGCAGAGGCCGAGCCCGTCCGGCGTTCGAGGACAAATCGTCCCGCCGGACGGGCCCGGCCCCGACTCCCCGGTCACCGGTGTCCACCGCCGCCAGTACGCTGACGCCATGCGTGATCTAGGGGCGGGTTTCAGCTATTTGATCAAGGGGCAGCGCTGGGTGGCCCGGCACGGACGATGGTTCGGCTTCGGTCTGATCCCCGGCCTCATCACACTCGTCGTGTACGTGGGAGCGCTCATCGGTCTCGGCTACGGAGCCGACGACCTCGTCGCCTGGGCGACCCCGTTCGCCGACGACTGGTCCAGCCCCTGGCTCGGTCTTCTCCGCACCACGCTCACCGTGCTGGTCTTCGCGCTCGGCCTCTTCCTCGCCGTGGTCACGTTCACCGCCGTGACCCTGCTGGTCGGCCAGCCGTTCTACGAGTCGCTCTCCGAGGAGGTCGACCGCACGGAGGGCGGCGAGGTCCCCGAGTCCGGGCTGCCGCTCTGGCGCGAGCTGTGGATCTCCGCCCGTGACAGCATCCGCATCCTGGTGCGTGTCACGCTCTACGCCGTCCTGCTCTTCGCCCTCGGATTCATCCCGGTCGTCGGCCAGACCGTGGTCCCGGTCATCGGCTTCTGCGTCACCGGCTACTTCCTCACCGAGGAACTCACCGCCGTCGCGCTCCAGCGCCGTGGCATGGTCCTGGCCGACCGGCTCGTCCTGCTGCGCGGCCGCCGCATGCTGATCCTCGGCTTCGGCGTACCGCTGGGACTCGCCTTCCTGGTCCCGTTCGTCGCCGTGTTCCTGATGCCGGGCGCCGTCGCCGGGGCCACCCTGCTCGCCCGGGACCTGGTGGCGCCGCCCGCCGACGACGAGGACGCGTCCCCGTCCGCGTCCCCGTCCCCGTCCCCGTACAGCGTCAACACGGACTGAGGAGACCTGAGCTCATGACCGAGATCATCGCCGTCGCCGTCATCACCGTCCTCGCCGTCATCAGCCCGGGCGCCGACTTCGCGATGGTCGTGCGCAACAGCTATCTCTACGGCCGGACGACCGGGCTCCTCGCCGCCGCGGGTGTCGCCGCGGGCGTCCTGGTCCATGTCACGTACACCATGCTCGGCGTCGGGCTGCTGATCGCGTCCTCGACCGTCCTGTTCACCGTGATCAAGCTGGCGGGTGCGGCGTATCTCGTCTACATCGGGGTACGGACCTTCTTCGCCCGCAACGACCTCGCCGTCGACCTGGAGTCGAAGCCGGGACTGAGCCGGCTCGGGGCCCTGCGCACCGGCTTCCTCACCAATGCGCTGAACCCCAAGACCACGCTCTTCGTCGTGTCGACGTTCACCCAGGTCGTCGGACCCGACACCGGCTTGTGGCGGCAGGCCGGCTACGGGCTCTTCATGTCCCTCGCCCACCTCGGCTGGTTCGGACTGGTCGCCCTGTTCTTCTCGCACGCCCACCTGCGCACCGCGATGCTGCGGTGGCAGAAGGTCCTCAACCGGGGCATCGGTTCGGTGCTCGTCGGACTGGGCGTCACGCTGGGCCTCGCCCGCTGAGGTCCGCGACGGACGTCGGCTCGCAGAGGACTTCGAGGGCGGTCGCCCGGTAAGCCGCATGGTGCACGCGCTGGTTATCGATCTTGTCGTATCGGTGTTATCGCTGGTCATCCGACTCGCGGGTGGGGTCTTCGTGCTCGTCGGCTGCGTCCGGGGATCCCGGCTGCAACAGCCGCAGGAAGTCCCGGAACGCGGCCGGCATGTCCACCGATCCGGGGTCGAGCAACCACTGGTACTGGAGCCCGTCCAGCACCGCCACGAGCAGCGGCGCGGCCCGCTCCGGAGTGAGGCCGCCCGGCAGTGTCCCGCCGTACTCCGTGCGCAGCATGGCCGCCATGCTCGCGCGCACCTGTGTGTAGCGGCGGGTGAAGAACTCCCCGGCCGGATGCCCCTCCGTCACGCTCTCGCCGAGCAGCGCCGAGAACGTCTGGACGACGCCGGGGCGCATCGCGTTGTACTCGACGAGCGAGTCCAGAAGATCCACCCGCCAGGTGCCGTCACTGCGGGACCCGCCGCCCGTGTCCCACTGGTCGCGCTCCTCCAGTACGGCGACGAGCAGCGCTTCCTTGGTCGGGAAGTAGTGCAGCAGTCCCTGCTGGCTCAGCCCGACCCGCTCGGCTACCGCGCTCAGCGTGGCGCCGCGGTAGCCGCGTTCGGCGATCACTTCCAGCGTGGCGCGGAGGATCTCCGCCCGCCGCTCCGCGGTTCTGGCCCGCACCATCGCGCCCGGCCCCTTTCGGTGCTGTCGGTTCCTCAAGCAGGACCGTACGCCATCCCCGACATGTCGCATAACAAAGCAATAACAAAGCCTACTGCTCTACTGGTAACCGAGTCACCATGGAGACAATTCCGCAGAGTATTCACCACGAGGAGGTACGGCCGTGGCAGGCGCGTCCACACCCACCCAGCCCGACGAGGCCCGCGAGGCCGCGGTCGAAGCGGCGCTGGCCGCACTCGGACTCGACGACAAGGCCCGGCTGCTGGCCGGCCAGGACATGTGGTCGCTGCCTGCGCTCCCCGCCGTCGGCCTGGGCTCGCTCGTCATGTCCGACGGCCCGATCGGTGTCCGCGGTGTCCGCTGGACCGCCGAGGACCCCTCCGTCGCCCTGCCGTCGCCCACCGCGCTCGCCGCGACCTGGGACCCGGCGCTCGCCCGCCGCGCGGGCCGGCTGCTGGCCCAGGAGGCCCGCCGCAAGGGCGTGCACGTCCTTCTCGCCCCGACCGTCAATCTCCACCGGTCGCCGCTCGGCGGGCGCCACTTCGAGACGTACAGCGAGGACCCGTACCTCACCGGCGAGATCGGCGCCGGCTATGTGCTCGGCGTTCAGGACGGCGGCGTCGGCACGACCGTGAAGCACTTCATCGCCAACGACGCCGAGACCGACCGCTTCACCGTCGACAACATCGTCGCCCCGCGCACGCTCCGCGAGATCTACCTGGCCCCCTTCGAACGGATCGTCAAGAACGCCCACCCATGGGGCATCATGGCCGCCTACAACCAGGTCAACGGCTCCACCATGACCGAGCACCGCTACCTGCAGAACGCGGTGCTGCGCGGCGAGTGGGGCTTCGACGGCTCCATCGTCTCCGACTGGCTGGCCGCCCGCTCCACCGGCGCCGCGATCAACGGTGGCCTCGACATCGCCATGCCGGGGCCGAAGACGGTGTACGGAAAGGCGCTGGCCGCGGCCGTCCGGGCCGGCGAGGTCGAGGAGTCCGTCGTCGACGGGGCCGTGCGCAACGTACTGCGCCTCGCCGCCCGCGTCGGCATCCTGGACGGCGCCCCGCCCGTCGTCGACCCGGCGGACCACCCCACCGGCATCGACGGCGACGCGCTCGCCCGCGAGATCGCCCGCCGCTCCTTCGTCCTCGTACGCAACGAACGCGCCGCGCTCCCCGTCGACCCGGCCGTCGTGCGCAAGGTCGCCCTCAGCGGCGCGCTCGCCCGCGACGCCCGGGTCCTCGGCGGCGGCTCCGCACAGGTCTTCCCGCACCACATCGTCTCGCCGCTCGACGGCCTGATCGCCGCCCTGCCCGAGGACGTCCTCGACTACCGCGTCGGCGCCGACCCGAACAATGAACTCGCCCCCGCCGAGAAGGGCTTCGAGCTCCGGGCCGTCTGCTACGACGCATCCGGTGCGGTCCTCGGCTCGGCGCCGCTGCACAGCGGCACCGTCCAGTGGATCGGCGACGACCTCCCCGACGGCGTGACCCACGAGACGCTCCACAGCGTCGAGATCACCGGCACGTTCGTCCCGCGCGACACCGGCGAGCACCTCTTCGGCACCCGCGGCACCGGAGCGCTCACACTCACCGTCGCAGGCGAGACCCTCTACGACGACATCCATCGGGTCACCGGCTCCTCCGACCCCGGCGAGGCGTTCTTCGGCAACCCGCTGGAGCGGGGCCGGGCGACCCTCGCGGCGGGCACCCCCGTCGAGGTGTCGCTGCGGCAGGTCCCCGAGACGCTCGGCGCCGACTCGCCCATTCCCGGCGTCTCGTTCTCCTTCTGTCACCTCGGCCCGCGCCGCGACCCCGACGAGCTGATCGCCGAGGCCGTCGAGGCGGCCCGCGCCGCCGACACCGCGATCGTCGTCGTCGGCACCACCGAACGCGTCGAGTCCGAGGGCTTCGACCGCACCGACCTGATGCTCCCCGGCCGCCAGGACGATCTCGTCCGGGCCGTCGCCGCCGCCAACCCGAACACCGTGGTGGTCGTCAATTCCGGTTCCCCGGTGGAACTTCCGTGGCGCGACGAGGTCGCCGCGGTGCTGCTCAGCTGGTTCCCCGGTCAGGAGGGCGGCGCGGCGCTGGCCGACGTTCTGCTAGGCGCCGCCGAACCGGGCGGCCGCCTGCCCACCACCTGGCCGGTCGCACTCGCCGACGTCCCGGTCTCCGTCACGACCCCCACCGACGGTGAACTCCACTACGAGGAGGGCGTCTTCGTCGGCTACCGGGCCTGGGAGAAGGCGGGCATCCGACCGGCGTACCCCTTCGGCCACGGACTGGGCTACACCACCTGGGAGTACGAGTCCCTGACGGCCGCCCCCGACTCCGCCACCGTCCGTCTCCGCAACACGGGCACCCGCCCCGGAGCCGAGACGGTCCAGATCTACCTGGCACCGACGGACGACACCGCCGAGCGCCCGGCCCGCCGGCTGGCCGGCTTCGCCCGCGTCGAAGCGGCCCCGGGCGAGAGCGCCGAGGCCGTGATCGAACTGGACCGGCGCGCGTACGAGATCTGGGACGAGGCGGCGTACGACTGGACCCTCGTGCCCGGCACGTACGAGGTGCAGGCGGCGCGCTCGCTCGGCGACGTACGCCTGACGGCGGCCACGGAGGTCAAGGAGTAGCGGCAGCCCCTCGGACCGGAGAGCCCCGGAGCGGCACCCGACCCCGCTCCGGGGCTCTCCTCATCCGGTCAGCGCACCGAGAACCCGTACACGGTCGTCGACGCATACTCCTCGCCCGGCCGCAGCACCGTGCTCGGGAACTCCGGCCGGTTCGGCGAGTCCGGGAAGTGCTGCGTCTCCAGCGCGATCCCGTCGCAGGGCCGGTACGGCCGCCCGTCGAGGTGGTCGGCGGTGTACAGCTGCATTCCGGGCTCGGTCGTGGTGACGGTCAGGACGCGCCCCGAGCCGGGGTCGTACAGCTCGGCCACCGGACCGTCCACCGCCTCGTCCAGCACGAAGTTGTGGTCGTATCCCGTGCCGACCGTCCGGGCCGCACGGAAGTCGAACCGGGTACCGTCCACCGGCAGCAGCTCGCCCGTGGGAATCGACGCGCCGTCCACCGGGGTGATCCGCCCGGCCGCGATCCGCAGGGTGTGCCCGGCCGCACTGCCGCTGTCGGCGCCGGCCAGGTTCCAGTACGTGTGATTGGTCAGGTTCACCACGGTCGGTGCGTCCGTCGTCGCCCGGTACGCGATGCGCAGCGCCCCGTCCTCGTCCAGGGTGTACGCCGCCGAGACCGCCAGCCGCCCCGGGAAGCCCTCCTCGCCGTCCTCCGCGACCAGCGACAGCTCCACACCGCCCGGGACCTCCCGTGCCTCCCACACGCGCTTGTCGAAGCCGAGGGCTCCGCCGTGCACATGGTTGCGCCCCTCGTTCCGGGTCACGTGGTGGGTCTGCCCGTCGAGCACGAAGGAAGCGCCCGCGATCCGGTTCGCGTACCGTCCGACCAGCACCCCGAAGTAGGGGCCCGAGCACGTCTCGTACGCCGCGAGATCCGGCAGCCCGAGCGCCACCCCGGCCCGCAGGCCGTCCCGTCCGGGCACCTCCACCGACTGCACGGCGCCGCCGTACGTCAGGACGCGCACCCGCGTACCGGCCCGTTCCAGCGTCCAGCGGTGGACGGCGGTGCCGTCCGCGAGGGTGCCGAAGAGGTCCGTACGTATCGCCGTGCTGCTCAAACGCGTGTCCATGATCACGGACCATAGACCACGTGCCGATGGCTACGCCGGGGGCTTCCGAGCCGTGATATTGCGGTAGGCGATCTCGGCGAGCCGGGCCTGGCCGCTCAGCCCCGGATGGAACCAGTCCCACTGGCTGAGCTGCCGTCCGGTGAACCGGTAGTCGAAGACCGCACCGCCGTCGTACCGGCAGCGCGGATCCTTCGCGCACACGTTCCGCAGCACCTCGTTGTACGCCACGACCCGCTCCTGCACCGAGGCCCGGCGCGCCTCGGCCCCGGCGCTCATGTCATCCGCATGGCCCAGCATCGACTTGCAGATGCCCAGCTTCCAGATCTGCTTGCCCAGGGGGTTGTCGCGCCCAGTCGACCAGAGGCGTTTGAGATCCGGCACGCTCGACACGTACACCTGCGCCTTCGGCGCCTTGCTGCGGAGCTGCCGCATCGACGCTTCGAACGAGGCCCGGAAGTCCGCCACCGGCGTCATCAGTCCCGCCGAGTCGCGGCAGGCGTCGTTGGCGCCGATCATCACGGTCACCAGGTCCGGCTTCCGCTCCGCCGCGAGAGCCATCTGCTCCGGCAACTGGGCGATCCGGGCCCCGGTCTCGGCGTGGTTCCAGCTGTGCGAGGCCGCGCCCGAGGAGCCGAGCAGCCGCACCGCCAGGCTCCGGACCTCGCTGTCCGTGCCGGTCGCCCAGGAGACCTCAGGACAGTCGGCCAGCACGGAGCAGGCGTCGAAACCACGGGTGATGGAGTCCCCGACTGCGGCGACCGACCCGGGACTGCGGTTCCAGGCGGGGGAGGGCGCGGCAGACGGGCGGTGCTGCCCGGCGGCGGAACTCCTGGTCGTCCCGTCCGACCCCGTGTCACAGCCGGCCAGCGCGGCCGCGGCGATCACCGGAAGCGCCGCCAGAACGGCGGCACCGGTGCGCGAGCGATGGCTCGCGGAACGTTTCTGCATCCCTCTTGCCCTCCCGTTTATGCCCCCGGCAACCCCCCAGGGCCCCAGGCGACACGCCCGCGCGCCCTGCCGGGTGAAAGGTGTGCGAATGATGGGCCCAGGACCGACGGTACGTCACACCTGGGGCGTCGCCGCACGGTAGCTTTTCCCCGTCGAACCAGTGCCACGTTCCGCCACCCGGCTCCACTTGGGTGGTTTCGTATTATCACATCACGTCACATACTGTCCTTTTTCTGGAGATTCACTCCCGATGCTGTTTACTGACGACAACCTCGGGGACCGGCCGAGAAAAGGCGGTACGGGCGCGAGGCCGCTGGGGAAGGCGAACCTCGTCCCACACTGGAGGTCCCGGTGACGACACGTGGAGTCCTGTACGTTCACTCCGCACCGCGCGCGCTCTGCCCACATGTCGAATGGGCGGTGGCAGGTGTCCTCGGTGTGCGGGTTCAGCTCGACTGGATCAGACAGCCGGTCTCGCCCGGCACCTGGCGTTCCGAGTTCTCCTGGAAGGGTGCCGCGGGGACCGCGTCGAAGCTTGCCTCCGCACTGCGGGGGTGGGATCTGCTGCGCTTTGAGGTGACGGCGGAGCCGTGTGCGACGGCGGAGGGCGAGCGGTACAGCTCCACGCCGGAGCTGGGCATCTTCCACGCGGTCACCGGCATGCACGGCGACATCCTGGTGCCGGAGGACCGGCTGCGGGCCGCACTGGCGCGGTCGGTGCGGGGGGAGACGGAGCTGGAGACGGAGATCGCCAAACTTCTCGGCAAGCCGTGGGACGACGAGTTGGAGTCGTTCCGGCATGCGGGGGAGGGGGCGCCGGTGCGGTGGCTCCACCAGGTGGTCTGACCCATCGGCGGGTGCGGGTCGCGCCTGCGCGGGCCTGCTCCCCTGCCCGTCCCTTCCCGACACCGGAGGCTCCGCCCCGGACCCCGCTGCGCGATCGCCGGAGGAGCATGATCTTCTGCCCGGGCGATGGAGGACATCGTTCAGCCCGGACAGCGGTGAAGCCCGCCTCCCCGAGGGGACGGCGGGCTTCGGCGCGCTGGGGGTCAGACGCTGCGGAATGCCAGCACCACGTTGTGGCCCCCGAACCCGAACGAGTTGTTGATCGCGGCGATCGACCCCTCGGGCAACGGACGGGGCTCATCGCGCACGATGTCCGCCTCCACGGCCTCGTCGAGGTTCTCCACGTTGATCGTCGGCGGAGCCATCCGGTGGTGCAGCGCCAGGACCGTGGCAACGGTCTCGATGCCGCCCGCGCCACCGAGCAGGTGACCGGTCATCGACTTCGTCGCGGAGATCGCGACATGGTCGAGGTCGTCGCCCAGGACCTTGCGCAGAGCCTTCAGCTCCGCGACGTCGCCCTGCGGCGTCGACGTGGCGTGCGCGTTGAGGTGCACGACCTCCGACGGCTTGAGGTCCGTCTGGTCCAGCAGGTTCTGCATGGCGGCAGCGATCCCGCGTCCGGTCGGCTCGGGCTGGGCGATGTGGTGGGCGTCCGCGGACAGCCCCTGTCCCAGCACCTCGCAGTAGACCTTGGCGCCCCGCGCGGCAGCGTGCTCCGCGGACTCCAGGACCACGACGCCCGCGCCCTCGCCGAGCACGAAGCCGTCACGGCCCGTGTCGTACGGACGAGACGCCTTCTCGGGCTCGTCGTTGTTCTTGGACATGGCCATCATGTTGGCGAACGCCGCGATCGGCAGCGGGTGGATGGCCGCCTCGGTGCCACCGGCGAGCACGACATCGGCGCGGCCGGTGCGGATCATCTCGACGGCGTAACCGATGGCCTCGGCGCCCGACGCACAGGCGGAGACCGGAGTGTGGACACCGGCCTGCGCGTTGACCTCGAGGCCGACGTTGGCCGCCGGGCCGTTCGGCATGAGCATGGGCACGGTGTGCGGGGAGACGCGGCGTACGCCCTTCTCCTTCAGCACGTCGTACTGGTCGAGGAGCGTGATCACGCCACCGATACCGGAGGCGATGACCGAGCCGAGCCGGTCGGGCTGGATCTTCTCGTCCTCACCGGCCTTGCCGGTGAAGCCGGCGTCCGCCCATGCCTCGCGGGCCGCGATCAGCGCGAACTGCGCCGAGCGGTCCAGCTTGCGGGCGAGCGGGCGGGGCAGTACGTCGCCCGGGTCGACGGCCGCGAGGGCGGCGATCCGGACGGGCAGTTCGGCGAAACGCTCGCCCTCGAGAGGCTTGACGCCGGAACGACCGGCCATCAGACCTTCCCAGGTCGACGCGGAGTCGCCACCCAGCGGAGTGGTTGCGCCGATACCGGTGACGACCACGGTGCGATTGGTCGAGTTCACTGGAAAATCTTCTCCACGTGTAGAGGGTCGTGAATCAGCGGCGCCACCGCCGGGTGGCGACACACGAGCCGGCTGGATCAGGCCTGGTGCTTCAGGATGTAGTCGGCAGCATCGCCGACCGTCTTGAGGTTCTTGACGTCCTCGTCCGGGATCTTGACGTCGAAGCGCTCTTCGGCGGCGACGACGACCTCGACCATGGACAGCGAGTCGACGTCCAGGTCGTCGGTGAAGGACTTGTCCAGCTGGACGTCCTCGACCGGGATACCGGCGATCTCGTTGACGATCTCGGCGAGACCGTTGACGATCTCTTCCTGGGTGGCGGCCATGTTGGCGCTCCTTCGATGTATTTCTGCAGGGTTCGGACGTCCGGACCGGAAGGTCCGGTGTGCCTAGGGGAGAGTAACGACCGTCGCGGCGTAGACGAGACCCGCCCCGAAGCCGATGACGAGCGCGGTGTCGCCGCTCTTCGCCTGACCGGTCGCCAGGAGCCGCTCCATGGCGAGCGGAATCGAGGCGGCGGAGGTGTTGCCGGTGGTCTCCACGTCACGGGCGACCGTGACGTGCTCCGGCAGCTTCAGGGTCTTCACCATCGAGTCGATGATCCGCATGTTGGCCTGGTGCGGGATGAAGACGTCCAGGTCTTCCGGGGCGACCCCGGCCGCGTCCAGCGCCTGCTGGGCGACCTTCGCCATCTCGAAGACGGCCCAGCGGAAGACCGCCTGACCCTCCTGCGTGATGGCCGGGAACTTCTCCGGACGGTCGGCGTGGAACTCGTCCCACGCCACGGTCTGCTTGATCGTCTCGGACTTGTCGCCCTCGGAGCCCCAGATCGTCGGGCCTATGGCGGGCGCCTTGGAAGGGCCGACGACGACCGCGCCGGCACCGTCGCCGAACAGGAACGCCGTCGCGCGGTCGTGCAGGTCGGTGAGGTCGCTGAGCCGTTCCACGCCGATGACAAGTACGTACTCCGCCGAACCCTCGACGATCAAGCCCTTGGCGAGGGTCAGGCCGTAGCCGAACCCGGCGCAGCCGGCGGAGATGTCGAAGGCGGCGGGCTTGCCCGCACCGATCTTGTGGGCGATCTCGGTCGCGATGGCCGGCGTCTGCTTGAAGTGCGAGACGGTGGAGACGATGACGGCGCCGATCTGCTCCGGCGTGATCCCGGCATCGGCGATGGCCTTGCCGGACGCCTCGATGGACATCGCTGCCACGGTCTCCTCCTCGGAGGCCCAGTGGCGGGTCGCGATGCCGGAGCGGGAGCGGATCCACTCGTCCGACGAGTCGATCGTTTCGAGGATCACCTCGTTGGGCACCACACGGGTCGGGCGGTAGCCGCCCACACCCATGATCCGTGCGTACGCGGCGCCCTGGCTGGGCTTGATCTTCGACATGCTCTCGGGCTCCTTAGGCGTCTGCGTGCTCAGCGAGGAGCGCGCGGGCCGCGTCGAGGTCGTCGGGGGTCTTGAGCGCGAGGGTCTGCACCCCGGGCAGTGCCCGCTTGGCGAGACCGGTCAGGGTCCCACCCGGGCAGGCCTCGATGAGCGTCGTGACGCCCAGCTCCTTGAACGTCTCCATGCACAGGTCCCAGCGGACCGGGTTGGCGACCTGGCCGACCAGCCGCGAGATGACCTCGGCGCCGGTGGCGACCGGCTTTCCGTCGGCGTTCGAGACATACGTCACAGTCGGCTCGGAGACCGTCAGTGCCGCGGCGGCCTCGCGGAGCCGGTCGACGGCGGGAGCCATGTGGTGCGTGTGGAAGGCGCCGGCGACCGTGAGGGGCACCACCCGGCGCACGCCCTCGGGTTTGTCCCTGGTCAGCGCGGCGATCTGAGCGGCGGTGCCGGCGGCGACGATCTGGCCGCCCCCGTTGACGTTCGCCGGGGTCAGCCCGAGCTTCTCCAGGTGCGGGACCGTCACCTCCGGGTCGCCGCCGAGCAGCGCCGCCATGCCGGTCTCGGTGACCGCTGCGGCGTCCGCCATGGCGAGCCCGCGGGTGCGTACGAAACGGAGCGCGGTCTCCTCGTCGAGGACACCGGCGAGCGCCGCCGCGGTGATCTCACCAACGCTGTGACCTGCGACGACATCCGGCGACGCGGCCAGCGCGGAGGCGGACAGCAGGCCCGCGGCGACCAGCAGCGGCTGAGCAACCGCGGTGTCGCGGATCTCGTCCGCGTCGGCCTTCGTGCCGTAGTGGGCGAGGTCGAGCCCGATGGCGTCGGACCAGGCCGCGACGCGGTCGGAGGCACCGGGGAGGTCGAGCCAGGGAGTCAGGAAGCCGGGCGTCTGAGCGCCTTGGCCGGGAGCGACGAGTACGAGCACCCTCACACTCTCTCTTGTGAACGGTCCTGAACGCCCGTGGGGACAGGGACGAAGAACCGTAGGGGGAATTGTTGATGTCCGACAAAAGTCTAGGACTGGGTATCCCTGTCGGCCAGACGCCCCAGAATCAGGGCGATTCGCAACGTGAACGCCGAGCGGACATCGGATGGCGACCACCCGGTGACGTCTGTCACACGTCGAAGCCGGTAGCGCACGGTGTTGGGGTGCACGAACAGCATCCGGGCCGCGCCCTCCAGGCTGCTCGCCTGCTCCAGGTACACACTCAGAGTCTCCAGCAGCGCCGAGCCCGCTTCCTCCAGCGGTCTGTAGATCTCCTCCACCAACTGGTCCCGCGCGGCGGGGTCGCCCGCAATGGCGCGCTCCGGCAGCAGGTCGTCGGCCAGAACCGGCCGCGGCGCGTCCTGCCAGGCACCGCACGCCTTGAGCCCGGCGGCGGCGGCCTGGGCGGACCGGGTGGCCGCCAGCAGGTCGGGCACCACGGGTCCGGCGACGACCGGGCCGGCCGCGTACGGGCCGATCAGCGCCTTTGCGACGTGCAGCGGGTTGTCGCTGCCGCCCGCGATGACGACCAGACGGCTGCCGAGCACTCCGGTGAGGACCTGGAGCTTGGCGTGGCGGGCGGCGCGTCGGATCGCCTCGACGGTCAGTTCGCTGTCGCCGTCGGGGGCCGTACCGAGGATCACGCACACATGCTCGGGCGAGTTCCAGCCGAGCGCGGCGGCCCGGGAGACGGCGCCCTCGTCGGCCTCCCCGGACAGCACCGCGTTCACCACGAGCGATTCCAGCCGGGCGTCCCAGGCACCGCGCGCCTCGGCCGCCTGCGCGTACACCTGGGCGGTCGCGAAGGCGATCTCCCGTGCGTAGACGAGCAGCGCCTCGCGCAGCAGCGACTCGTCGCCGGGCGCGGCGACCTCCTCGATCGCGGCCTCCATGACCTCGATCGTCGTGCGCACCATCTCGACGGTCTGGCGCAGCGTGATCGCCCGTGTCAGCTCGCGCGGAGCCGTACCGAACACATCGGTGGAGATGGCCTGAGGCGTCTCCGGGTGCCGGAACCACTCGGTGAAGGCGGCGATTCCGGCCTGGGCCACCAGGCCGATCCATGACCGGTTCTCCGGTGGCATCGCCCGGTACCAGGGCAGCGACTCGTCCATGCGGGCGATCGCGTTCGCGGCCAGCCGGCCGGAGGACTGCTCCAGCCGCTTCAGGGTCGCGGCATGCAGGTGGGCGTCATTCGCAGCAGGCTGCTCAGGATCGGATCGGGGCACGGACACAAGATTGCCTTATCGGGCCGCGGGCACGGTGGGCCGGGGCCGCCGCGGGTCGTACTGCCGAGTAGCGGACGGCCGGTCACCGGTCGTGACGCGGGGGCGCCGGGCCGGGCTACCGTGGACCCGTGATTTCCGTACAGCGCGCGGACGACCGGTATACGGGCGGGGACGAGGCCGCCGGCATCCTGTCCCGGCACGCTTTCTCCTTCGGCTCCTTCTACGACCCGGACAACCTGCGCTTCGGCGCGATCCTGGCCTGCAACGAGGAGCGACTGGCGCCCGGCGCGGGCTTCGACGAACATCCGCACAGCCACACGGAGATCGTCACCTGGGTCGTCGAGGGAGAGCTGACCCACCGCGATTCGGCCGGCCATGCGACCGTCGTACGGGCCGGAGACGTCCAGCACCTCAGCGCCGCGGCCGGGGTGCGCCACGTCGAACGCAACGACGGAGACGTTCCGCTGACGTTCGTTCAGATGTGGCTGTCGCCGCTCTCCCCGGGTGGCGAACCCTCGTACACGATCGTTTCCGGCATCGCCGACTCCACCCCGTACGCCCTCCCGGAGGCCGGTGCGATGCTGCACGTACGCAGACTGGCTTCCGGGGAGCGCACCGCGGTGCCGGACGCGGCGTGGGTGTACGTCCATGTGGTGGCCGGGGGCGTGTGGATCGGCGACGAGGAGCTGGAGCCGGGTGACGCGGCACGGATCACCGGCGAGGAGGGGCTGGAGCTGGTGGCGGCCGGGACGGCCGAGGTACTGATCTGGGAGCTGTCGGCCTGAGAGCGGGGTGCGAGTGGCCGGGAATTCCGT